>NZ_SLXS01000003.1:0-33590 GCF_004340785.1 Tumebacillus sp. BK434
CTCGACTTGCATGTATTAGGCACGCCGCCAGCGTTCGTCCTGAGCCAGGATCAAACTCTCAATAAAAGTTAGAAAGCTTGTATCTTGACTCGTATTAGATCTCTGTAACACTCGTTTAGTTTTCAAGGATCAACAACGTTACTTAGATTATCATATTCGCCGCTATCAAGTCAACTGGTAAGTTGTGTGCTTCATTGTGTTGCGTCGTTCGCGGCGACAGGGACTATCTTACCACGCTGACCCGTCCCTCTCAATCTGCAACCTCGAACATACTCAAACAAATACGATCACCCTAAGGGATCAGCACGCTCCCATCCAGTCCAACCTCTATTGTTTACGCCCATACACCTCCTCTCGCACGTCACCAACAATCTCTCCCATGAATTCACTCGCCGTCCCGCCTCTCAACAAAAAAGACCTCCGCACAGAGCGGAGGTCTTCGATCAAACTTACTTGAATTGAACCGCGAGTTTTTCCCACTCGTCGCGGGTGATCTTGAGATCGTTTTTCGCGATTGCTTGTTCCGGGTAGCCGCGCAGGACTTCGTCGTACGCTTGCTTGTTCGGGTTGTGGTACAGAACGCCCGTCACGTTTTCCTCATGCTCTTCGAGCTTGCGGATCGCCGCGAAACGGTCGGTCTTGTCGTAGCTTGCATCTTCGTCGATGTTGACGAGGTTCGACTTGTAGAAGTCGTACGTGTTTACCTTATTGAAGGTAACGCACGGGGAGTAGATGTTGATCAGAGAGAAACCACGGTGCTGGATCCCCTTCTCGATCAGTTCGGTCAGCTGCTTCAGGTTGCCGGAGTAGCCTTGTGCCACAAAACCACAGCCTGCCATCAGCGCCATTTGCAGCGGATGTACCGGCTCTTCCACAGCGCCGTCCGGAGCGGTCTTGGTCTTCGAGCCCTTATCGGAGGTCGGAGAAGTTTGACCGGTGGTCAGGCCGTAGATGTGGTTGTCCATAACCAAGTAGGTGATGTCGATGTTGCGGCGCATCGCATGGATGAAGTGACCCATCCCGATGCCGTAACCGTCGCCGTCACCGCCGGCAGCCACAACGGTCAGATCGCGGTTCGCCAGTTTCACTGCGGTTGCAACCGGCAGCGAGCGGCCGTGCAAGGAGTGGAAACCAAAGGAACCCATGTATTGAGAGATCTTACCGGAGCAGCCGATACCGGAAACGGTAACCATATTCTCCGGCTCCAGGCCGATGTTCACTGCCGCTTTTTGCAGCGCAGCCAATACGGTAAAGTCACCGCAGCCCGGGCACCAGTTCGGTTTTTCAGCACGGAAATCAACGAGTGTTGCCATTAGAGCGTCACCTCTTTCTTCAAGCTGTCCGCAAGGTCCTTCGCCTTCGCGTAGATTTCGTTCACGAGGAACGGATCGCCGCTGTACTTCAGGCAGGACTCATATTTGTTGTGGTCGCCGCCGACGAACTGCTTCAGCTGGTTCTTCAGCTGACCATGCGAGTTCATCTCGGTCACGAGCACTTTCTTTGCGTTGTGGATGTAGCCTTTGATCTCTTCGGTCGGGAACGGCAGGAGACGAGCGATGCTCAGGTGACCGACGCTCACGCCTTCTGCTGCCAGCGCTTCATACACTTCACGCTGCGGACCGGTCATGGAACCGAAGTCGACGAGCAGCAGCTCTGCGTTTTCAGCGCCAACATAAGTAGCGCCCGCGAGGTCGTTGAATTTCGCCAGTTTCTTCGCGCGCTTCTCCATTTGCTTCACGCGCAGTTCCGGCTCTTCCATTTCCACGCCCACTTCGTCAGATTCGTTACCCATCGCAACGAAACGGCCGTTCTTTTGACCCGGGATCGAGCGGAAGGAGATGCCGTCTTCAGCAGTGACGTCAAAGCGCTTGAATGCGCCTTTTTCCAGCTCAGCCAGCTGCTCGTCGGAGATCATCTTGCCACGGTTGATGTTGAACTTGTCGAAGTCGATCGACTCGACAGTCTGCTTGTTCATCCCCATGTACAGGTCGGTTGCCACGATGACCGGGCATTGGTACTTCTCCGCCAGGTTGAACGCTTCCAGCGTGAAGAAGAAGCACTCTTCCACGTTGCGCGGGGTCAGCACGATGCGCGGGATCTCGCCGTGCGAGCCGTACATCATGGTGTAGACGTCAGACTGCTCCGTCTTGGTCGGCAAACCGGTGGACGGGCCGGCACGCTGAACGTCGATGATAACGAGCGGCGTTTCGGAGATGCCAGCCAGGCCGAGCGCTTCCATCATCAAGGAGAAGCCCGGGCCGGAAGTTGCGGTCATCGAGCGCACGCCGGTGTAGTTCGCACCGATCGCCATCATGACTGCAGCGATCTCGTCTTCCGCTTGGACAACGGTGCCGCCGAATTTCGGGAACTGCTTGATGATCTGGTACATGACTTCGGTCGCCGGAGTGATCGGGTACTGTGCGAGCAGACGGCAGCCGCCTGCGATGGCGCCGAGCGATACCGCGTCGTTGCCGGAGATGTACAGACGCTCCGACTTCACTTCCGGACGAGCCGGCAGTTCGAGCGATGCTTTGAAGTTCTCTTTCGCAAAATCGTAGCCCTTCTGGATCGCTGCGATGTTGCTTTCTACGATCTCGTCGCCTTTGCCGCCGAACTTGTCGACGACAACGGAGCGGAAGTCGTCCGGAGTCAGGCCGATGATCGCAGCCGTAACACCCATCGAGACCATGTTTTTCATGATCGGAGAGCCGGCTTCTTTCGCCATTTCGGTGAGCGGAACCGGGCAGATGTGCACGTTATCGTTTTCCGGAACCTGCGCATCTTTGATCGCAGTGTCATAGATCAGCACAGCGCCATCGATGAGTTCGTGGAAGTTGTGGTTGATCGTCTCTTGGTCGAACGCCAGCAAAATGTGCAGATCGTCGCCATGGTGCCCGGAGATGTCGGACGTGATGCGAACCTTACCGTTCGTATGACCGCCCTTGATCAAGGACATAAAGTGACGATACGTGGAAACATAGTAACCTAAACGGAACAAAGACAGTGCAAAGATATCCTGAGTGGAGTCGATGCCCTCGCCTTGTGCGCCGCCTACTTTCCAGCCTAAATCTTTGATCACAATGGTTCACCCCTGTTTATACAAACTTTATGGATAACAACCCTGTATCAGTGAAGAAACAGCATCTGTTCCATTGTATCAACTGTTTAGCAAAAATAGAATAGGCTAGCGCATAAAAAAAGAGAATTTGATGCCTTCGACCGTATTTTTGAACTCGACAGTCTAAAAGCGTATCACCCACAAAACCCATCTGTATCACTGTTTCCCGACAAAAAAGACCCCGGCGCAACAGCCGGGGTCTTTTCTATCATTTGCTAAAAAACTAGGCGCGCAGTGCCTGATCGAGATCGGCGATGATGTCTTCCACATCCTCGATGCCGACCGACAGGCGGATCAGTCCGTCTGTGACACCCGAAGCTTCGCGCTCCGCTTTCGGCATGATCGCATGGGTCATCGAGGCCGGATGCTGGATCAGCGTGTGCACGTCGCCAAGCGATACGGCAAGATGTGCCAGCTTCACCGAGTTCATCAGCGTCTTCCCTTTTTCGAACGACTTCACTTCAAAAGACAAGGTGCCGCCGAAACCGCTCATCTGACGCTTCGCCAGCTCATGCTGCGGGTGGCTCTTCAGACCCGGGTAGTACACCGCCGTCACTTCCGGATGCGCTTCGAGGAACTCGGCCACCTTCAGCGCGTTTTCATTGTGCTTCTCCATCCGCAGCGCCAAAGTGCGCACCCCGCGGTTCAGCAAAAACGCATCGAACGGCCCCATGATCGGCCCGATTTCTTTCAGATCGGCAAACAGCGGCTTGATGATGTCCGCATACCCGACGGCAATCCCGCCTACAACATCGCCGTGGCCGCCGATGTACTTCGTCGCCGAGTGGATCGACACGTGTGCGCCGAGGTCGATCGGACGCTGGAAGTACGGCGACATGAACGTGTTGTCGACGACGACCTTGATGTCCGTGCCTTCGGTCAGCTCCGAGATCGCCGCGATGTCGGCCATCTTCAATGTCGGGTTGGCAGGCGTCTCGAGGTAGATCACACGTGTGTTCGGCTTGATCGCAGCTTTCACCTTTTCCACATCGGATGTATCGACCCAGTCGATCTCCACGCCGTACTTGCCTTTCAGCGTTTTCTCAAACAGAGCAAACGTCGCTCCGTACAAAGCGTCGGCTGCAACGACATGATCACCGGTCTTGACCAGATGGAACATCACCGTCGAGATCGCCGCCATGCCGGAACCGAAGCACAAGCCCGCCTCCGCATTCTCCAGCGCCGCGATCTTCTCGGCCAGCGCATCGGTGTTCGGGTTGCCCAGTCGGCTGTACTTGTAGCCCGGGTCTGTACCGCTAAAGCGCGCTGCGCCTTGATCGGCATCTTCAAACACGAACGTCGAGGTCTGATAGATCGGCATCGTATGCGATCCGGTCGTCGGGTCCACTTTATGCCCCGCATGCAAAATCCGCGTCGAATACCCCAGTTTGCTAAAATCGTGCTTTTTCATTTCGACTTCCCCTTTCGACTATTTCCTCGGAAATAACTGACACTCTTCAACAAAAATTGCCTGTTGCCCGCATAGCCGTTTGGGACGGTGGGCAAGCTAACAAAAGTTTTTCAATCCTACACTTCGAATGGAGTGACACATTGCCATGCAACCACGAAGTATGGTGATGGCCGTTTTGACCGCAATCCTGTTGCTGGTTACCAGCGGCCATCCCGCAAGCGAGGCGGAACAGGCGACGCCAGCTCTTCCGGCTCCAACTCTTACTGTCGCGCAGGCAGCGAACCAATCACCGCCGCTCGTCGAGCACACCGTGCAGACGGGGGACACGCTCTATGCGCTCGCAGGACGCTACAACACGACGATCGAGCATATCGTCAACCGCAACCCCGACGTCAACCCGGACAACTTGAAAGTCGGAGCTGTGCTTCATGTGCCGACGAACACCGTAAAAAAAGTGAAGTCTCGCGAAGAACTGGCACAAACTGCCGATAAGATGGTTCTCTCCTCATCCGGTGAGCCGAACCGCTATAGTAGAAAGATGCCCTGCAAACTCACCGCTTACACCAACTCCTTCGCGTCGACCGGGAAGCATCCCGGCGATCCGGGTTACGGAGTCACCGCCAGCGGCCGCTTGACCAAAGAAGGCTTGACGATCGCTGTCGATCCTTCCGTCATACCGATGCACAGCGTGGTGTACATCCCGGGAATTGGCGTGCGGTATGCAGAAGACACCGGCGGCGCTGTGATCGGCAATCACATCGACGTCTTCTACAACGATGATCACTACGCACAGAGATTTGGCGTCAAAGACAACGTAACGGTCTACATCTTGGAAGAAGGGCCCAAAGGGGAGTCGTAAAGACTCCCTTTTTCCCTGCCCGGCTACAGCCTCAACTGCTCGCCGACTGGTAATTGCGCAAGGCGCTCTTCCAAAACAGCCTCGACAGCACGAGCAGTCCCCCGGCCATCACAAGCGAGATCAGCGCCTCGCGTCCGCTCAGCCCGCCAGTAAACGCCGCCGCTGGAAAGGTGGTCAGCACAGCGACCGGAAACAGGTACGTCAGCAACACGCGCAGCCAGCCTTTGTAGACCTGCACCGGAAAGCGCGCCGTCTCGAACAGCGAAGTAAAGACCAGCGTCAAATTCTCCACTTTCACGAACCAAAACGATAACGTCATCATCAAAAACCAAAGCGAATACAGTGTGACGACCGCGGCGAAAAAGATGACGAGGAACCAGAGCACGCTGAACAGCGACATCGCAACATCCATCTTCCAGCCCGCGTAGATGATCATCCCAAAGCCGACCAGCACATCGGTGACCGGCCAGAAGACGATGTGCCGAAACGAGATGAAGAACTGGCTGTCGACCGGTTTGGTCAAAATGAAATCGAGCGTTCCTTTTCTGATATGCTGCACGATTCGTCCAATGTTCGGGCGCAGCACCATGCTCACGACGCCGCTCAGCGCGTTAAACACCCCCAGCAGCACCAGCACCTGCTCGAACGACCACCCGCCGATCTGTTCGGTCTGCAGGAAGAACACCTGCAAGGTAAGCAGTGCAAAAAACAGCCCGGACACCGTCCCCAGCACGTTGGCGAAGAAATTCGACCGGTACTCAAATTCCTCGACGACAGCGGCGCGAATGAACTCTTTCAGCAATCGAACGTATTTCACGGTCGCCCTCCTCAAAAAATAGCTCCCTCACAGCAGGGACATCAGAATCGCATGTGGAAATTAGCAGAATTAAATCTCGACGGGGGAATCACTTTTGAAAACGCAGATTCCAAAACAGCGCAAGAAAAAAGCGAACACGTCTCGCCCAGCCCCAGCTTCGTCGCCCAGTCAAGCCGCGTCTCCCTTACCTGCTGCCCGCATCGCAAAGCTCCAGCAGACGATCGGCAATCGCGCCACGATGCAACTGCTGAAATCCTCCGCCCCGATTCAAGGCTGGTGGCTGCGCAAAGGTCAGCAGATCACGTGGGAAGGAACGACCGACAGCCCGCCCGAGTCGGAGCAGGAACAGTATCAAACGACCGGGGACAAGCGCTGGAAGTACTCCTACTTGCCGTCGTTCCTGAACTCCGAGCTGGACATCTGGGAAGAGCGGCCGAAACGAGCGCCGAAAAAAAGCGGCAAAGGCAGAACAGCAACTAGCCCCTCCACGACCACCGTGCAGTCGCCGACGCTGACCGAGCCGCTCAGCAATCTGTCGTCCCGTCAGGAACCGTCGACTTCCATCACCACGACCCGCACCGAGCCGCAGCGCCCGGTCAAGCCGCCGATTCAAGAACTGTCCCGCAAAGAATTGAAATTCCGGGTCGAGCAGGAACTGAAAAAGAAAAAGCGGCAAAAGGAAGAAGATGATCAGACCTATATCACGCGGGTTCATGAAAGCCTGCTGCGGATGATCGGCAACGAGTATACCATCGACGGTGAAGGCAGATCGACCTTGCTGGACAGCATTGAGACGGTCGTGGCCGAAATCGCCGTCCAGACCACCACCGATGCGCCTGTCACCGTCGCCACAACCGAACGGCGGGGAACTGCACGGCCTCAGCGCACGTACGCGATCACCGACCTCGCCGGCCACGGGAATCTCACCACGACCACGCTCGCCCGGATCCAAGAGCGGATCGACGCCTACAACAACAATGAAAGCCGGTTCTCTCTGCACATCGGGGTCGGCAGCGTCCCGACGATGGACGTGACCGGGACTGAGTTTGGCGGCAGCGGACGCGGAAATGTCCGGCTGCAGTTCCTGTCCAACGGCACACTGCGGCTTGTCAACCACGACAACCGCTCCCTGATCTAAGCACTACAGGCGGTTCGCGCTCTCCCGAGCAGCGGACCGCCACTTCTTCTCCTCAGCCTCCCACTGCGCTGTACTTCTTCATGCCGCGGTTCCACATCCAAAAGTACAGCACGATGAACAACACTTGCCAGAACGCCTGTACGCCAAGGCCATACCACACGTCCCCGCCGCTGATCTTCCCGGTGATCACATCGACCGGGAATCCCATCGTCCAATAGAACGGCAAATAGCTCGACACCTGCTGCACCCACTCCGGCAGCAGCGCATACGGCGCGATCCGCCCGGAGATGAACTGGTCGGCGAGCATGACAAGGTTGAAAATCGCCATCATCCGCGTCGTCCAAAACGCAAGCAAGGACAGGCAAAAGCCCATCATGTAACGGGTCATCACCGCCAAGAGCACCGACGAGCAAAAGACAGCGAGGAATCCCGGCTCCAGAGGAATGCGCACCACTTCAAAAAACGGCCAGCAGAGCGCCCACGCCACCACCATCAGCACCCCGTAAAACAGCTTGTACACCAGGTTTTCCGCAAAGCGCCAGTGAAAATACGCCGAAGGACGCAGCAGATAATTGGACAGCGAACCGTCCCGCATGCGCTCCTCCAACTCCCACGGTTCCCAATGCGCGGCCAGTCTGGAGACGAACAGCACCGCTAAGAAATAGAGAATAAAATCCTGCTGGCTGTAGCTGCCGATCGCACCGTTTTCCGAGATCGTCAGCCAGACGGCCAGCGTCACGAGCGGCGAGATCACAGAGCCGAGCATATAGAAAAACGTATCGCCCCGATATTCCAGCAGAATCGCCCAATGCACTTTCATCATCCGGGCGTAGACGCGAAACATTCGCTGCGCCGCGCTCATGCTCCCGACCTCGCAAACGCAAGCCCAATCACATCTTCCATCGACGGATCTTCGACCGTGAAATCCTGCACCGGCAGCTGCGCCAAGATCTGGGCCGACCGCTCCGATACATCGGCCCGCGGCAGTTTGATCGAGACTTGCAGGTTGTCGCTGTGCAACACTTCGCCGTACGTTTCCAGCACGCCCTGCGCCACCGGCTCGGACAAGACGAGCTTGGCCACTTTGTACGGAGCCAGCGTCGTCGCCAGTCGCCCTAAATCGCCGTCAAACAGGATCTTGCCGTGGTTGATGATGATCACCCGCTTGCAGAGCGCCGTCACGTCGGCCATGTAGTGCGAGGTCAGCAGGAAGGTGGCCTGGAAGCGCTCATTGTACTGCTGGATGAACTTGCGCACCGCTTCTTGCATGTTGACATCGAGCCCGATCGTCGGCTCGTCCAAAAACACGATGTCCGGCCGGTGCAAAAGCGACGCGGCCAGCTCGCATTTCATCCGCTCGCCCAGCGACAGGTTGCGCACCGGCTTTTTCAACAGCGGTGTGAGATCGAGCAGGTCGGTCAGCTCACCCAGGATCTCTTTGAACTGGTGATCAGGAATCTCGTAGATCGCCTGGTTGACCAGAAAGGTCTCCGCAGCGGGCAAGTCCCAGATCAGCTGCGACTTCTGCCCCATGACGAGGGTGATGCGGCGCTTGAAGTCCGCTTTTTGCTCAAACGGGACGTAGCCGCCCACTTGCACGCGACCGCCGGACGGGTGCAGCAGTCCGGTGAGCATCTTCATCGTTGTCGTCTTGCCGGCGCCGTTCGGGCCGAGGAAGCCGACGATCTCGCCCGGCTCGATCGAGAAGGAGATGTCATCGACCGCCTCGACCATGCGGAACTTGCGGTTGAACAGGGATCTCCACGCCCCGCTGAGGCCGGCTTCGCGCTCATGGACTTTGAAATGCTTGCTCAGGTGTTCGACTGTGATTCCGTTGTTCGGCTTCATCGCTCACCTGCGTTCTACGAAAGCTGCACGTACTTGGCGATCGAAGTCTTGATCGTCTCAAAGTCGTCCGCATGCGCCTGCACCACGGCGTAGACGCGCTCGGCGGTCAGCTCACGGTAGTCGTGGACCAGCATTTTGCGAAAGCGCACCGCTTCGACGAAGCGGTCGCCAAACGCCTGCTCGAAAACGCCTTCTTCGGTCAGGATCAGGAAGATGTCTTCATAGCTGGCCGGGTCGCGCATGATCAACGCATCGATGATGATGTTACCGATGTCGGTGAGACATTCCAGCGCGATATGTAAGGCGCGCTCCGCAGCCGCCTGCAGCACAGGCTGTGCGGCAAACTCTTCGGACGCATGCTCTTTTAAAATGCATAGCACGTGCGCCTGTTTCTCCATCACGTCCAAGTAGCTGCGAATCTGCGTGCGATGTTGATCTGTGATGAACATGGTAAGAAAAACCTCCTCTGATAGGAACAAATACCCAATCTATATTGTACCTAGAAAACCGGGCCGAGTCACGCCCTGCCTGACCTTCCGTTTATTGACGGCAGTTTTGACAGGATGGTACAATGGCGGCAGTTTTTGTGTTCGAATTCCTTCTACAGAAAGTGGGTCGCTTGCGATGACAAAAAGCGCCTTTCAACTCCATGTGATCACCGACGGCGTCAAGCAGTCGGCAGAGTTAAAATCGATCGTCCGGCAGGCTGTCCAAGGCGGTGCGGACGTGATTCAACTGCGGTATAAATCGGCTCCTGCGCTCGATCTGTTTCGGTTAGGCGAAGAGATTCACCCGCTGATTCTGGCGGAAGGCGGACGGCTATTGATCAACGACCGCGCCGATGTGGCGTTGGCCTTGCAGGCGGGCGGCGTGCATCTGGCGGCGAAAAGCTTGCCAATCAGCGCAGCCCGCCCGCTGTTTCCGGCAGCAAAATGGATCGGGTGCTCGGTGCACAGCGTGGAAGAAGCGCTGGCAGCCCAGGCGCAAGGCGCGACCTATATTACGTACGGACATATCTTCGCGACCGGATCGAAACCGGGACTGGCGCCGCGCGGGCTGGCCGCGCTGCAAAGCGTCGTCGATGCGGTCGAGATTCCGGTGCTGGCGATCGGCGGGATCACCACCGACAACATCGACGATGTGCTGGCCACGGGTGCGGCCGGCATCGCGGTCATTTCGGCGGTGATGGCAGACGGCGATCCAATGCGGGCGGCACAGGCGCTGCGGGAGAAGATGGACGCCTCGCTGCATCGCCCGCGCCACGCGTTGCCGGGCTGTGAATAGAAAGGGGAAGTCATCATGATGGGAACAACACACGAGACGGACACCCTGATCGTCGGCGGCGGTGTGATCGGCTGCGCGATCGCCTACGAGCTCGCCAAGGCCGGAGTCGATGTGATCCTGTTGGAAAAGGAAACGCTCGGCTCGCAATCGACCCGCGCCGGCGCCGGGATGCTCGGCGCTCAGGTGGAGATGACAGAGCCCGGCCCGATGTATGAGCTGGGTGTGAAGAGCCGGGCGCTGTTCCCCAAACTGCGGGAGGAGCTGCTGGAGATCTCCGGCATCGACATGGAACTGCATACGCCGGGAATCTTCCGCGTCGCCGTCGACGAGCAGGACCGGACTGCACTGCTGGAACGGCAGCGCTGGCAGACCGCCTCCGGGCAGCGCGCGGTGTGGTTCGAGGATGAGGACTTGCGCAGTGAGATGGGCGATCTGGTGGCTCCGCGCTTTGGCGCCTTGTATCTGCCGGACGATCATCAAGTGCGCAACCCGCAGCTGCTGCTGGCCATGGCCGCTTCCGCGAAACGGCTCGGTGTGCGGATGTTCGAGCATACGCCGATGATCGGGTTCCTGCAGGAAAACGGGGCGGTGACCGGCGTGAAGACGGTCGACGGCGTGATCCGTGCGGAGCGGGTGATCGTGGCGGCAGGTGCCTGGTCAGGGCTCTTGGCCCGGCAGCTTGGGCTGGAACTGCCGGTGTTCCCGGTAAAAGGGCAGTCCTTCCTGCTTGACTCCTATGCACCGCCGACGCCGTTTACGATCTATACGCACGGCTGCTACATCCTGCCCAAGAAAAACGGGCAAGTCTACGTCGGCGCGACCGAGGAGCAGCAGGCAGGGTTCGACCGCAGACCGAACCTGCGTTCGCTGGCCAGCTTGTCCTCACAGGCGGTGGGACTGCTGCCGTCTCTTGGCGACCTCCCCTTTTCCACGCCGCTCGCCGGACTGCGTCCCGGCTCACTGGACGGCCTGCCCTATCTCGGCCATGTGCCGGGCATCGAGGGGCTCTACATCGCCTCCGGTCATTTCCGCAACGGGGTGCTGTTGTCGGCGATCACCGGCCACGTGATGGCGGAACTGTTGACAGGGAAACCGACTTCGGTGGATCTGGAGCCGTTTGCGGTCGGACGTGCACAAGTTGTGTAAAAGAAAAAGAGCGCATTCATGCGCTCTTTTTTGTTTGTCTTCTACTCGTGCAGACCGGCGAAGATCGGCTCTAATTTGTCTTGCAGCACCACTTCCAGGTACGGGTTGATCTGCAGGAAGCGTTTGAACTCCAGGTAGCTCTCCGCGATCTTCTGCACGTCCGCTTTGCCCTCTTGTTTGACGGCGCGGATCAGGATGTTTTTCGGCGTGTGTTCCAGATCAATAAATTCGAGCAGCTGGGTTTTGTAGCCGACAAGGTCGAGCAGCTGCGCCCGCACCGAATCGGTGGCGAGGGCGGCAAAACGCTCCTTGATCAGTCCGTGCTGAAGCATGGTGCCCAGCGTCTTGTTATCGATCTGGGTGTTCAGCTCATGCTGACAGCAGGGCACGGAGAGAATCACATCGGCCCCCCAGCGCACCGCTTTTTCCAAAGCGGCATCGGTGGCGGTGTCACAAGCATGGAGCGTGACGACCATGTCGACCTGATCGAGCTCGTTGTACTCGTTGATGTCGCCGTGCAGGAACTTCAGGTTCTCGTACTGCAGCGCAGCGGCCAGCGCATTGCAGTGTGTGATCACGTCATGCTTGAGATCCAGCCCGATCACGTTCAGTGCGAAGCCTTGCTCTTCTTTCAGGTAGTGGTACAGCGCAAACGTCAGATACGACTTGCCGCAGCCAAAATCGATGATGTTCAAGGTGCGGTCCTTCTGCAGATAGGGCACCACATCGTCGATCATCTCCAAGAACCGGTTGATCTGCTTGAACTTGTCGTATTTCTTAGCCAGCACTTTGCCTTCTTTGTTCATCACGCCAAGCTCGATCAGAAACGGCACAGGCTTGCCTTCTTCCAGCAGGTACTTTTTCTTGCGGTTGTGCGCAAGCTCGACGGCCGCTTTGGTCGGTTTTTGATTGAGAATCGTCACGCTGCCTTTTTTGGAGATCAGCACTTGGTGGTCCGCTTCTTGGCTATGGAGCAGCGCTTGGCGGAACACCGTCTGCAGCAGTTGTGTCAGCTTGTGCTCCGTCTCACTGGGCGAGAGATTCTCGTTGGTCGTCTTTTTGGCGAAATGATAGGTGAACTGGTATTTCAGTTCGTTTTTCAGCATGACCGGCTTCAGCGAGACTTTGCTGAACGACTCCGGGTCTTTCTGGCGCAGGTTGCTTAGCGTCGCCTGGGTCAGCAGGCCTTCGCCGATCAGTCGGCTGAGCAGGGATTCCAGCGTTTGCATAGGCGTCTCCTCCCGATCTGGATAGAAAGAAGCACATCCCCCGAGACGGAGGATGTGCAGAAGAAATCTTAGAAGTGGGTGCGGCGACGTCCGCCGCCACCGCCACCTTCACGGCCGCCTTCACGGTTGCCATAGCCGCCGCCTTCGCGGTTGCCATAGCCGCCGCCTTCACGGTTGCCATAGCCGCCACCTTCACGGTTGCCATAGCCACCGCTGCGCTTTTCGCCGTAACCGCCGCTGCGCTTCTCACCATTGCCGCCGCCTTGGCCGTACCCGCCGCCCGATGCACGGCGATCTTTGCTGTAGCCGCCGCCACCGCCACCCGGGCCTTTTTTGTAACCGCCGCCGCCTTGGCGACGATCACCGCCACGGTAGCCACCGCCGCCACCGCGACGCTCGCCATAGCCGCCACCGCGGTTGCCGTAGCCGCCGCCCGTGTTGTTGGTGCGCTGTTCACGGAAGCGCTTGGAGAAGTCGATGACTTCAGACAAGCTCATGTCGATCGAGGACAGCTCCTGATCGCCGACGAGGTCGTCGCCGATGATCTTCAGCGCGGCTGCCAGCACCGCGACGGAGTTGTGCTGCGCGAGCAGTTCGGATGCCAGCTCTTCGAATTGCGAGCCGGTCTCGTCGATTTCGCCGAGCAGCTTCTCCATGATCCGCGCCTGCTGGCGCTCTTTCAGCTCCATCAAGGTCGGCAACAGCGACTTGTGGATGCGCTTGCCGATCGCCGTCTCGATCATGCGCAGGAGCTTGAACTCGCGCGGGGTGATCAGCGTCAGCGCCTTACCTTCGCGGCCGGCGCGGCCGGTACGACCGATGCGGTGCACGTAGGAGTCGACGTCCTGCGGGATGTCGTAGTTGAAGACGTGGGTGACGCCTTCGACGTCCAGACCGCGCGCCGCAACGTCTGTTGCGATCAGGAGGTCGATGGAGCTCTGACGGAACTGGTGCATGACTTGGTCGCGTTCACGCTGGGTCATGTCGCCATGCAGACCGGCTGCGAGGTAGCCGCGGCTTTGCAGGACGCGCTGCAGTTCGTCAACGCCTTTTTTGGTGCGGCAGAAGATGACGCCGAGCTCCGGGGACTCCACATCGAGCAGACGGGTCAGCGCGTCAACTTTGTTTTTCTCCGCCACTTCATAGTAGATCTGTGCGATCTTCGGCGCGGTCACGCCCTGCGGCTGGATCTTCACAACTTTCGGGCTGTGCATGAAACGCTCCGCCAGACGGCGAATCGGGTCCGGCATCGTCGCCGAGAAGAGCAGGGTCTGGCGCTCGGTCGGGATCTCCGCGAGGATCGATTCGATGTCCTCGAGGAAGCCCATGTCGAGCATCTCATCCGCTTCATCCAAGATGACGACCGCCACTTCGCTCAGGTTGATCGTCTTGCGGCGGATGTGGTCGAGCAGACGGCCCGGGGTGCCGATGATCATCTGCGGGCTGCGCTTCAGCGCTTTGATCTGCCGGTCGATCGGTTGGCCGCCGTAGACCGGCAGCACGTTCACGCGCGAGTATTTGCCGAGGCGGGAGGTCTCATCGGAGACTTGGATCGCCAGCTCGCGGGTCGGAGCCATGACCAGCACTTGAATTGCGCGTTTATTCATATCGATGCGCGACAAAGTCGGGATGACGAATGCCGCGGTTTTGCCCGTGCCCGTCTGTGCCTGACCGATCACGTCATGACCTTCGAGGGCGATCGGAATCGTTTCCGTTTGGATCGGGGTCGCTTGTTCAAACCCCATCTCTTCGAGGGACTTCATGATATCTTCCCGTATATTCAGCTCTTGAAATGTTGCCATTCTTGTTCCTCCTATTTGTCAAAAACCTTACTGGTTCTAGCTTGCCCATTTGTGCAGAAAAAAAGAAGAGCATTTTCGCTCTCTTCACTGACTCCCTTTGTGCTCACTCAAATAACCATTATACAGCAAATCCTGCTCACGTGCGAACTTTTTTCCAATCTCCATTCACAACTTCGTGAAACGGGCAGGTCTCATCGCCCCACAACCCTTGATTTAACACGAATCGGACGCTCGTCTCGTCGCCGAATCCCATGTTGCGATAACCTGCTTCCGATCGTTTGACTGTCGCTTTCATGTCATCGATCTCCAACTCACCGAGGTCGGCGACCTCCAATCGATCGTCATCAAAAAAACACACGACCGAGATCCCTTCCTGATCGAGTTCAGCGACGGCGAGATCGTGGAGCAGTTCAATGGTAAAGGCGTAGAGATCGCCTGCTTCGGTCATCAGCACGCGGCATTTGCCAGGGTGCTCCGTCTGCTTGGCCAATTCTTTCAGGTCCTGCGAATCGGGGCTGATGTAGACTTCGTAATAACGCTTGTCATATTTGCCGAGAAATCCAGTGTGAAACGGCATTGGCGCTTCCTCCAAATTGAGTGTCTCCATCCATTATATACAACTCATCACGCTGAAAAAAGCGGTCGATAGTAAGAAGGAAAAGGAGCGTGAGACTGATGCAATATCAACAACAACAGCAGCAGCAACAGCAACAACAGATGAAACAGCAGATCCAGCAGCAATACGGGAGTCAGTACAGCCAGCTGTCGACCAAAGACTTCAACTATCTCAAAGACCACATGTCCTGGGAACTGCTGGCGATGAAAAAATGCGCCCACTACGCGTCCGAATGCGAAGACCCGCAAGTGGCGCAGCTGATCTCCCAGATCGGGCAGATGCACCAGCGCCACTACACCACCCTGCTCCAATATTTCAACCCGCAAAGCGTACAATAATGACCGACATGAGGGGGGATTGGAATGCAACATTTGCCGACCAATAGCCAGGAACACATCATGATGGCCCAGCAAAAAGGCAACCTGCCGCGTGTGAAAGGGCCGGAGATGAACGACCGCGACCGGCTGAACGACGTGCTGGCCACCGAAAAATACATCACCCAAGGCTACAACACGTCACTCAATGAATTCTCCCACCGCGAGCTGTACGACACGGTGAAACGGCTGCTCAACAACACGCATGACGCACAGCGTGCCGCCTTTGAGCAGATGTTCAACCTTGGCTGGTACAAACTGCCGCAGCAGCCGCTCGACACCGTAGCGCTCGCCTACAACCAGTTCAGCAACTACAAAGGGCAGTTCCCCTACCAACAATAAGCAGCCAATCTGGAAAACACCCGCCATCGCGACGGGTGTTTTTTCAGATTGGCTTAAAAAAGATTAGTCCAAAGTTACGGTTGAATCCGAAAGCTTCCTATTATATAGTCTATCAACACCATTTAATTTACTAGATTGAGTTCAATCCAACACCGAGTTCAAAACCATCCGCAGTCGATCCGGATAGTTGGTGATGATCGCGTCCACACCCGCTTCGGCACAGAGCCGCATTTGCGTTTCATCGTTCACCGTCCACACGTTCACCATCAGCCCGGCCGCATGCGCCTCGGCAATCAACTCCGGCTTCACCGTCCCGAAAAACGGGTGCAGGGCGGACGCGCCGAGCCGCTTCGCATAGCCGACCGCATCGACCAGCACGCAGTCGTAGAGCAGCGCGGTTTTGAGCTCGGGTGCCGCCCGATGCAACTGCTGCATAGACATGTGGTGAAACGACGAGAGGATCACCCGCTGCTCCAGCCCGTATTGGCGAATCAGCCCGATCGCTTTCGCTTCCAGTTCCGGCATGTCAAAGTGCGAATTTTTCAGCTCCGCGTTGAGCACGAGATCGCCGAACTCCGCCAAAACTTCTTCCAGCGACGGGATCCTCTCGCCCCGAAACGCTTCGCCGTACCAGGAGCCGGCATCGAGACGCCTGATCTCCTCGAAGGTATGGTCGAACACATAGCCTTTCGCACCGGTCGTCCGCACCAGCGCTTCATCATGGATGACGACCGGCACTCCGTCTTTCGTCACCTGCACGTCAAATTCCAAACCGTCCGCGCCGAGCTCGCGGGCGAGACGGAACGCAGCCAGCGTATTTTCCGGCGCGTGGCCCGATGCGCCCCGATGGGCGAGATTTAACGGCTTCTGCTTCTGTTTGGGCATATTAGCCACCTCTCTGTCCAGCACTCTTCTTAATTATGCCAAATATCACCCATTCTGCAAATTTAACTTTCCGTAACAGGTCACGGGGTGTATAATGTTGGCGAAGCAAATTATTGACGAAAGAGTGACGAAAGCGGACTTGATCCCTTTCGCGAGGTATGCACAATGTCTTTTCCGATCACCCGGAAAAACGGGATTCCGCTGTACATTCAGGTCAAAGATGCCGTTCTGGCCGAGATCAAGCGCGGAGAGTGGAAAGCCGGTGACAAGCTGCCGACGGAGCGCGAATTGTCCGAAAAGCTGCAAGTCAGCCGCAATACGGTATCACAGGCTTACCAGGAACTTGAAGCGGAAGGCATTTTGTCATCCGTCCAAGGGCGTGGTACTTTTGTATGTGACCGCGACAACGCCGTCCGCTTGGAAAACCGCAAAGAACTGCTCCTGAAGATCATCGACATCGCGATGGAGGAAGGGCTGCAGCTCGGGTTTTCGCTCGAAGAGTTCGTGCAGCTGACCGATGTGCGGGCGAAGGAAAAGATCGACTTTTTGCGTCATGTGCGGGTCGCGTTCATCGAATGCAACCGTGAGCAGGTCGAATATTTTGCCAAACGGCTCCAAGGCGACTCCGGCGTGTCGATCACACCGATCGTTTTGGATGAGCTGCGGCAGGAATTTGACCGCTACGAACCAATCGTAGCCGCCTCCGACCTTGTCATTACCACATTCTTTCATTATGATGAAGTTAAAGATTTGCTCGGAGTGCGTAAAAACGTGCTCGCCATCGCGCTCGATCCGCAGATCGAGACGATCGTCCGCATCGCCCGCATCCCTGCGGGCAGAAAAATTGGTCTGGTGTGTAAATCTGACAATTTTGCGGGCAAAGTATTACTGGCGCTCAAAAACGCGGGGATCGACAACCTGGACATCGAGGTGTTCGCCGGTCTGTTGACCGCAGAGCCCGTTTCGGAGATCGTATCAAGGCTTGATGTCGTGATCTGTTCGCCGGGACGGCGCCGCGAAGTGGAGCAGTATGCGCACAGGCGCCAGGAGATCATCGAGTTTGTTTACAAGCCGGATGTAGCATCGATCAATTTGTTGCGCGCCGCTTTAATAGATTTACGACGCCAATAGCATTGGACATGTCGACAGCGCATTCGAGACTGTAGAATCAATCACTTTCGAATCAACGAGGAGTGGAACAACGAATGTTAGATCAGCTTTCTTGGAAAGTTGGGGGCCAGCAAGGTGAAGGTATCGACTCCACCGGTGCAGTATTGGCAACCGCTCTGAACCGTCACGGTTATTTCATCTACGGGTATCGTCATTTCTCGTCTCGTATCAAAGGCGGTCACACCAACTACAAAATCCGCATTGCGACCAAGCAACGCCTTGCCAACGCGGACTACTTGGACATCTTGATCGCTTTTGACCAAGAGACGATCGACTTCAACGCGCACGAGCTGCGCGACGGCGGCGTTCTGATCGCCGACGCGAAGTTCAACCCGGTTGCGCCGGAAGGAAAGAACATCCGCTTCTTCTCCGTGCCGCTGACGAAAATCGCAGAAGACAACGGTTCGGCGATCATGCGTACGATGGTTACTGTCGGCGCATCTGCAGCTGTGCTCGGGATCAACCCGGACACCTTCCTGTCTGTCATTCAGGACCGCTTCCTGCGCAAAGGTGAAAACGTTGTCAACGCGAACATGGACGCTCTGCGAGCGGGCATGCAATACATCATCGACCAGGGCATCGACCTGTCCGACCTGCAACTGGCACCGGGCGACGGCAAGGAACGCCTGTTCCTGACCGGTAACGATGCGTGCGGCTTCGGCTCCCTGGCAGCAGGCGTGCGCCTGATGCCGGCCTACCCGATCACCCCTGCGTCCGATATCATGGAATACTTAATCAAGAAACTGCCGAAAGTGGGCGGCCACGTACTGCAGACCGAAGACGAGATCGCCGCGATCACCATGTGCATCGGCGCATCCTTCGGCGGCTCCCGCGTCTGCACCTCGACTTCCGGCCCGGGTCTGTCCCTGATGATGGAAGCGATCGGTCTCTCCGGCATCACCGAGACTCCGCTCGTCATCTTCGACACCCAGCGCGGCGGTCCGTCCACCGGTATGCCGACCAAGCATGAGCAATCTGACATGTATGCGGCACTGTGGGGCACGCACGGCGAAATTCCGAAGATCGTTCTCTCCCCGTCCAACGCGGAAGAATGCTTCTACATGACCGCTGAAGCGTTCAACCTGGCCGACAAATACCAAGTTCCGACCATCGTCCTGACCGACCTGGCGCTGTCGCTGGCCGATCAGACCGTCGAGCCGTTCGACTACAGCAAGATCTCCATCGACCGCGGCGCGCTGGCGACCGATGAAGAGCTGGCTGCCACTCCGGAAGGTGAACTGTTCAAGCGCTACAAGTTCACCGAAGACGGCATCTCCCCGCGCGTCTTCCCGGGCAAAAAAGGCGGGATCCACCACGTGACCGGCGTTGAGCACAACGAAGTCGGCCGTCCGATCGAGGATGCGGGCATCCGCATCAAGATGATGGATAAGCGTCTGGGCAAACTGGCAGGCTTTGAGCTGCCGAACTCCTTCTCCTTCGACGGCAGCGAAGATTACGATCTGCTGCTGATCGGCGTCGGCTCCACCGCGGGCCTGATCGGAGAAGCGATGGAGCGCCTGCAAGCGGAAGGCCACAAAGTCGGCCACCTGCACATCAAGGCACTCAACCCGTTCCCGACCGCATCCGTTCAATCCTATGTGAACCGTGCGAAGAAGATTCTCGTCATCGAGAACAACGCGACCGGCCAGCTGCTGAACATCATGCGCTTCAACGGCGTCCAAGGCGAGATGAAGTCCCAAGTCAAATACGACGGCAACCCGTTCGTGCCGTCTGAGATCTACAACTTTATCAAGGAGATGAACTAACAGTGGCAACAGTAAAAGATTTCCGTAACAACGTCCGTCCGAACTGGTGCCCGGGCTGCGGTGACTTCTCGGTTCAAGCTGCGATTCAGCGCGCCTTGGCTGAGCTTGGCAAAGAGCCGGAAGAGTGCGCTGTCATCTCCGGTATCGGCTGCTCCGGCCGTATCTCCGGCTACATCAACTCCTACGGTTTCCACACCATCCACGGCCGTTCCCTGCCGGTGGCACAAGGTGTGAAGCTGGCGAACCGCGACCTGACTGTCATCGCTTCCGGCGGCGACGGCGACGGCTTCGGGATCGGCCTCAACCACTTCATGCATGCGGCACGCCGCAACATGGACATCACCTACATCACCATGGACAACCAGATCTACGGTCTGACCAAAGGTCAAACGTCCCCGACTTCCGCACACGGCTTCAAGAACCCGAAGTCCACTCCGGAAGGCAACATCGAGAACTCGCTGATCCCGACCCAAGTGGCACTGGCAGCGGGCGCAGGATTTGTCGCGCAATCCTTCTCCTCGGACATCAAGCAGATGACCGAGATCGTCAAAGCAGCGATTTCGCACAAAGGCTTCTCGCTGGTCAACGTGTACTCGCCGTGCGTCACCTACAACAAGGTGAACACCTACGACTGGTACAAAGAGAACCTGACCAACCTCGACGAGGTGGAAGGCTATGACCCGACCAACCGCATCCAAGCGGTCTCCATGATCGCCGAGAAGCGCGGCCTGGTCAAAGGCATCATCTACCGCAACGAAGAGATCAAGGCGTACGAAGACCTGATCCCGGGCTACCGCGAACAAGCGATCGTCCATCAGGACATCGTGCTTCCGGAAGCGGACTTCCTGAAATCGATGAAAGAATTCGCGTAAGAGTTAAATCCGCGAATTTTCAACGAAAGGCGACCTGTAAAGGTCGCCTTTTTTGTATTATGATGGAGACAACGAAGAAGGGGGTCGAGCCGATGCGTTTGGCGACAGAAGAGGCGAAGATCGCACATTTGCTGCGCCGGACAGGATACGCGTTCCAAACGCCGCCGGTGAAAAGCGGGCAGGTCGCCGCCGTGGTTGAGAGCATTTTGAACACGACATTGGAAGCGCCGAAGCCGCCGATGAGCATGGTCTGGGAGCGGACGGAGATGCAGGAGCTGACTTTGTGGTGGCTGCTGCAAATGATGAAGTCGAAACACCCGCTGCAGGAGCGGATGACCTTGTTTTGGCACGGACACTTCACCTCCGGCATCCAGAAAGTGAAACGCCCCGATTTTATGGCCCGGCAAAATGTGCTCTTGCGCCGCCACGCGCTCGGGAATTTTCGCAAGATGATTTGCGACGTGGCGATCGACCCGGCGATGATGATCTGGCTGGACAACAACGCCAATATCAAAGCGGCGCCCAACGAAAATTTTTCCCGCGAATTGATGGAACTGTTTACGCTCGGCGTCGGCAACTATACAGAGTCGGACGTGCAGGAGGCGGCCCGCGCTTTGACCGGCTGGCGGCTGAACCGCAAAGACCCGATCGGTCCGCAGACGGTGACCTTCTCCCCGATCAACCACGATGACGGGCGGAAGACGATCCTCGGCCAGACCGGCAGCTTCGACCTGCAGGGCACGGTGGATCTGCTCATTAAACAGCCGGCCACTGCGCGGTTGCTCGCAGCGAAGCTGTGGGAGTTTTTCGCCTATCCGAGCCCGGAGCCTTCTGTGCTGCAGCCGGTGATCGACGCCTTTGTGATAAGCGGCTATGAGATCAAAGCCCTGCTCCGCGCCCTGTTCACCTCTGAAGCGTTCTATTCGGACCGCGCGTACCTGGCGCGGGTGAAAAGCCCGGTCGAATACGTGATCAGCATCCTCGGCCTCTTCCCCGGCCTTCAACTGCAGGAGAAGCATCAGAAACTGACCTTGCAGTCGCTGCACTTGATGGGACAGGAGCTCTTCGACCCGCCGACGGTGGCAGGCTGGCCGTCCGGCGCGGCCTGGCTCTCGTCGTCGATGATGTTCGCCCGTTTCAACTACGCCGAAGTGATGGCCGAAAATGTGCCGCTGAGCGGCTGGCCGTCCGCCGACAAGCTCGAGCTCTGCCTGAAACGGGCCGGTCTGGAAGACCTGTCGAAGCAGACGCGCACCCAGATCGAAAGCTACCTGAAACAAACGAAAGCGACCGGCGAAAAAAAGCTCCGCGGGCTGCTCTACCTGCTGTTCATCTCGCCGGAAGCGCAGACGCTCTGATGAGGAGGGCACAAAGCTGATGGACAGACGCGAATTCTTGAAAAAAAGCGGCACCGCCCTCCTCCTGCTCGCCATGGCCGGCCCGGCCGGCTGGTACTCGTGGGAGCAGTTGCAGCGAGACGAGGTGCCCGCCTTGTCCCCGCCGGCCGCCCGCGACCAGTTTCTCGTCGTCGTCCAACTGACCGGCGGCAATGACGGCTTGAACACGGTCGTTCCCTACGGCTACGGCACCTATTATGACAACCGTGCGACGCTGGCGCTCAAACAGCGTGAAGTGCTGGCTTTGAACACCACGCTCGGCCTGCACCCGAGCCTCAAAGGGCTGAAGAAGCTGTACGACCGGGGCCGTCTGGCGGTCATCAACGGTGTCGGCTATCCGAAGCCGAGCCGCTCCCACTTTCGCTCGCTGGAGATCTGGCAGACGGCAGCACCGGAGCGCACCGACCTGACGACCGGCTGGCTGGGCCGCTACCTCGACCTGAGCCAGCCCGCGGCATCCCATCCGCTCGCCGCCGTCACCGTCGGCGCGCCGTCGAAAATATTTGCTGCCGCCAAGCACGAAGTGCCGGCGATCGAAAGCGTCGAGGCGTTCCAACTGATGCTCACCCGCTTCCAAGAGCAGGAGCGCGACTTGCGCCTGCAGGCGCTGCGCGGCATGTACAAAGCTGGCGACACCCTGTCCCCGCTCCGCCTCGTGCAGGCCAAAGGTGCGACCGCCATCACCGCCTCCGACCGCGTGCAGACCCGGCTCAGCCTGCCGCATGATTCCGGCCTCTATATGGACAAATCGCCACTGGCCGAGAATCTGCAGCTGATCGCCCGGTTCATCGGCGCAGGCATCGGCTCGAAAGCGTATTTCACCCAGCTCGGCGGCTTCGACGACCATGCGCAGGAAAAAGGGCAGCACGCCCGCCTGCTGCAGGAGGTGGACGCCGCCTTGTCCGCTTTTTATCAAGACTTGGAACAGCGCCGACTGGCAGAAAAAGTGACGGTGGTCGTCTACTCGGAATTTGGCAGACGGCTGAGAGAAAACGCCTCCGCCGGCACCGATCACGGCACAGCCGCACCTGTGTTCGTCCTCGGCGGGCGGGTCAAAGGCGGGCTGTACGGCGAGATGCCGAGCCTGACCAGGCTCGAAGACGACAACTTGCGCTACACGGTCGACTTCCGCTCCGTCTACGCCACCTTGCTCGAAGGAGTGCTCGGCGCACCCTCGCAGGACATCCTCGGCGCGCCGTTCGAGAAACTGCCAATCTTCTAACCTCCGAACATGGTATACTAGAAAGGTTCATACGATACAGGGGAGGAATCAGCATTGGGTTACGCAACACGGCTCCTCGGGGTCTTGCAGCGACTGGTCACAGGGGACGCCCTGAACTATATAAAGAGCATCTATTGGACAGGCCGGATCACCCGCAACTATTCGATGCCGCTCACCGTCTTCACGCACTGGAAGACGCGCTGGAGCATCGCGAAGACGGCGACCGTCATCGTCCGTGAGCAGCTGATCGTCGGACGGCTTGACACGCAGATCGGTCAAAACGGTCAGGAAGGCATCGACCGCAACGTGATGCAGGTCGGCGCAGGCGGCGTGCTGAACATCGACGGCAAAGTCCGCTTCGGCCCAGGCGTGCGCGTGCTCGTCGGCCCTGGCGCGAAGCTGACGATCGGCGACCGCAGCTACATCACCGCCAACTCCAAGCTGATCGTGAAGTCGGAAGTGGAGATCGGCACCGACTGCGCGATCTCCTGGGACGTGCAAGTGATGGACACCGACTTCCACCGCATCGCGGAAGGCGCGGTGAACACGAAGAAGATCAAGATCGGCAACCGCGTCTGGATCGGCTCCCGCGCCACGATCATGAAAGGCGTCACCATCGGCGACGGCGCGGTGATCGCAGCCGGCGCGGTCGTCACCAAAGACGTGCCGCCAAACGCAGTCGTCGGAGGCAGTCCGGCGCGCGTGCTCAAAGAAGAAGTGCAATGGGTGCCGTAAAACGCAAAACAGAAAAACCGCTGACGCAACGTCAGCGGTTTTTCTGTTGTTTTATCTCACTTTCCCCCGCGCGATCACCGGCCATGTTTCCAATGTGCCGTCCTCGCCGATCACCGTCAGCTCATCGGTCAGATTGACGACGGGGCAGGCATGGTTCGGAATGATCTCCAGCAGATCGCCGACGCGAATCGGGCTGTCTGCGGCGATCTGCACCACGCCGTGCTCCTCCGACAAACGCTCGATCACCGCATCGGCATGGCCGACGATCAGCCCGTGCCCGGCCAGCGCATCGCTGCCGTGTGCGCCTTTGTCGAGCGCCAGCGTTTTCGCGCCGGCGTCGATCACGATCCGCCCCGGCTCCGGACGCGCCACGACGCGGGTCAGCACGCGCAAAGCGCACTGATCGGGCGTGGCCGCGCCGAGCTGCACTTGCGTGGCATCGTAAAACACATAGTTGCCCGGACGAATCTCCGTCACGTCAGGCACCGCCCCCGACACGCGCACCGTCGGCGTCGAGCCGACCGAGATGTGCAGCCCCGCCACGCCCTGATCGGCCAGCATCGCTGCCGTCTCCACAAGACAGGCTGCCTCCTGCGCGCCGATCTCTGCAACCTGTTCCGGCGACGCCGCGCCGTACGCATGTCCGGCATGCGTCAACAGACCGAGCAGTCGCAGCCCGGCCAGCTTTTGCACCACGCGCACGAGCTTGGCGGCAGGCGCGCCCGGCAGCACACCGACCCTGCGCAGCCCGGAATCCACCTTCACCCACACCGGCAGCTCCAGCCCTCGCGACACCGCCGCCTGTGCGAGCGCTGCCGCCTGCTCCGGGCTGTCGACGATCGTCTGCACCTCCGCCTCCGGAAACCGCGCCAGCAGAGCAAACAGGCGCTCCAGCTTGCGCGATCCGACCAGCGGATAGGCGACGAGCACGCTGGTCGCCCCGCGCTGCAAAAAAACGTCCGCTTCGCCGAGCTTGGCACAGGTCAGCCCCACCGCGCCGGCCGCCTGCTGCAGCGCGAAGATCTCCCACGTCTTGTGCGTCTTCACATGCGGGCGGACGCGCACGCCGTGCCGGTTGGCAAACGCCGCCATCGCCTCAATATTCGCCAGCAGCTTGCCGCGATGTACGATCACCTGCGGCGTATCCCAGTCTTCCTCCGTCAAAAGCTGCCACAGCTCCGCCATGCCTGTCACCTCGCCCGGAAGCGATGGCCGCGCACGCGCTCCAAGGCGTGGGCGTACACATCATCCTTCAGAATCAAACTGTACTCCGCCCCCGCCTTCACCGCTTCCGGCGTCGGCGGCTCGTCGAACAGGCGCACCTCTTCCGTCTCGAAGCCCTCCGGCAGCGGATGCAGCGCACCGATCTCCGCGACGTAGATCGTCTTGACCAGCGGTGCCATTCCGTCCGCTTCGATCACATACTGCCCGAGCGGCTCGATGGCGCAGACTTCCGCACCTGTCTCCTCATACACTTCGCGAATCGCCGTCTGCACGGTGAATTCGCCCGCCTCGCGCGTGCCGCCCGGGATCTCCCAGCCCCGCTTTTGATGGCGGGTCATCAGCAGCCTGCCTTCATAAAAGGCAAAGACCAGCACATACCCGGCCTCCTGAAAATCGCAGCGCGCAAAGCTCAACCGCACCTGCTGGCCGGGATAGGAACCTGCAAATTCGTACCTCACAGCTCCGCCCCCTTTTGCTCCACATACAGCGACACCTGTTTCGCCGCGATCATCGCCTGCCCGACAGCCGACGCGATGCCCGAATACAACGGCCGCGTGCAGAGATCGCCGACGGCGAACACGCCGGGAAAGCTGGTCTGCCCGGTCGCATCAACCAGCGGATAACCTTCCGCATCGGTCGCGACCTGTCCGCGCAGGAGGTGCGAGTTCGGCTCCACACCGATCCGCACGAACAGCCCCTGCACCTCCAGCTGCTGCACCGTGCCGTCGCGCAGCGCCACCTCGACACCCTGCACCGCTCTTTCGCCATAGATCCGCTCCACCTTGGCATGAGTCAGCAGCTCGATCTTCGGATGGGCCAGCACCGGCTGCAAAAATTCCTCGCGCGCCCGAAATTGCTCCGAGCGGTGGATCAGCACCACGTCCGCCCCGTGCTCGGCCAGCAGCAGCGCCCCTTCAAACGCCCGGTCGCCGCCGCCGACCACCGCCGCCCGCTTGCCGGCAAAGCGCTCGCGGTCGCGCGTCGCGGAATACACTTCGCCCCGGTCGATCATCTCCTGCTCACCGGGCACGCCAAGCCTGCGCTCCGCACCGCCCGTCGCCGCGATCAAGCCGCGAAATCCGATCTGCTCTTCTCCGCCGTTCGCCAGACGGACGCGCATCAAGCGCTCCGCCAGGTGCACTTCGCGCACCCAAACGCCCCGTTCGATTTCACAGCCGAGCAATTCGACATGGGCGGCGAACTTCACCTGCAGCTCCGCGCCGCTTTTCACCGGGACGGCCGGGTAGTCGATCACTTCGTTTTGGATGGCAAACAATTGCCCGCCCAAGCGCTCCTCCGCTTCGAGCAGCAGATGCGACAGCCCGAGCCGCCTGCACCACAGCGCGGCGGTCATGCCTGCCGGACCGCCGCCGAGAATCACCACATCACGTTGCCTGTTCACCCTCGCTCCCCCACTTTCCATCGGCAAGAAACGATTCAAATTCCAGCCATCCGGAGACGCGCGGCACGTCGACCGAGCGGTTGTACGGATAGTCCATCGCAATGCTGGTCCGCCCCGTCGCTTGAAACGCTTCCAGATTGTGCGGCGCATCGTCAAACAGCAGATCGCCGCAGATCATGTTCTTCTTATGCGAAAAGATCAGATTGCCTTTGCCAATGAAGGGCAGATGCTCCTCCACCCATTGCTCCTTCTCCGTGTACGCAAACGTCCGCGAAGAGGTCACGATCAAAATGTCGTACAGCTTCGCCAGCCGCTCCAGCACTTCCAGCGCATGAGGCAGCGGCTTCAGCCCGCGAAACAGCCCCGGTGCATCGAGGTACTCATAGATCTTCATGCCGCACTCCGGCTTTACATATTTCTCCGTCTGCCAGCACCCGACCCGCTCCACGGTCAGATCGTCGCCGTGCTGCTCATTGTAGCGGCGAAACCATTCGCTCATCAGGTCGACGATCACCGAATCCATATCGATCAACAGCGTCTTTCTCTTCAACGTACCGGCCCTCCTGTGTCTTACTCATCCAGTGAAAATGTCAGAGCCCCAATCTTATCTTTCAGCGCGGCCGCCTCCAGCCCTTTGGCTTGAATCAGCACTTTGAACACTTCGCCGAGCGACTGCGGCATAAACAGCGCCAGCATTTTGTGCAGCTCTTCATCGGCCATCAGATCCATGTGCTCCCGCGCCCGCTTCTGCAGCTCGGCGACTTTTTGCAAAAAGCCGTTGCCGCCGAGAAGATGCATCTGGTCGGTAAAGCCGACTTCCTGCAGCCCGGCCTGCTCCCCGCGCCGGATCAAGAGCGAGAAGTCGAGGTCGGCCGTCAGATCCTGCTCGCCGACCCGCTCCAGCGGCTCGGTCAGCTTCTGCTTCCAAAACGCCCGCACACCGGTGCCTTTGCGATGGCGCAGGTGGACGTCGGGCGCGAGGTTGCCGTAGTCGATCGTCAGCACAAAGCCCCGTTCCAGCAGACGCCCCATCGCTTCGATGACCTCTCCTGCCGCCGGACAGACTTCGAAGCGCTCGCCCGGCTGCAACTGCGTCAAGGTCGCTTCGTCAACCAAGGCCACAAGCTGCGGATCGGACAGCTCCCCCGCCGTCTCGCGGTAGCCGTTGCCGTCCGCCTCGATGTAAAATTCCACATAGCCGCTTTCCGCCTTGCCCAGACGGTGCACCGGTAACGCGTCGAACAGCTCGTTGCTGAAGATCACGCCAACCTGTCCGCCCGGCAGTTGCCCAAGCGTCTCGAACCATTCGATCTTGCCCCGCTGCCCGGCCGCTTCGGCCGCCGCCTGCTGCCGCTCGCGCAGCGCAGCGCCCTGCTCGACGATGTGATAGCGCACCGCGCGGTAAAACGCCGCGTCGCGCTCCGCCATACGCAGGAAGTCGACCGCCATCGCGCCGACGCCTGCGCCCATCTCCAGCACAAAAAACGGGTCGGGCTTGCCGAGCAGATTCCACATCTGCCAGACTTGCCGCGCCACGCAGGCGCCAAAGATCGGGTGCACCATCGGCGATGTGTAAAAATCGCCCCCCGGCCCGATCGTCATCTCCGGGCGGTTGTAATAGCCCGCCGTGGGATGATACAACGCAATGTCCATAAATTCCGCAAAGGTCAGCTTGCCCTGGGCAGACAAAAGTTCTGCCAGCCGTGCGCGCACAAGACCGCTCATTGAAAATAACCCCTTTCCGAACCTGTCGATTATGGTTATTGTAACATAAAGGAGGTATTTCCTGATGCTGATCATTCGTCCCTCTGCCGCCGAAGATGCGGTGCAATTGATCGCTGTTGACAACTCCGCCTGGACGGTCGACAGCGCAGTCTCCGATAACAGCTGGACTTCACCTGAAGAATTTCTGAAGCGCTGCCCGCCAGGCTCGCAGATCGTCGCCGAACTGGACGGCGTGGTCTGCGGCTATGTGCAAAGCCGCAACCCGACCGGCCTGCCGAGCAACGATCATGTGACCGAGCTGTCGATCGCCGTCCACCCGGGCTATCATGGTCAAGGCATCGGCCGCCGGCTGCTGCAGGCGATCGAAGAACAAGCCCGCGCCGCGGGCAAGCGCAAAGTGGCGCTGCGCGTGCTGGCCAGCAATCCCGGCGCGATCGAGTTCTACAAGCGCTGCGGATATGTCGAGCAAGGGCGCCTCGTGCAGGAGTTTTTCCTGGGCGGACGCTATGTCGACGACCTGCTGATGTACAAATTGATGTAAAAAAGGGAGGAGCTATGCGCCCTCCCCTTGTTCCAATGCGCTGATGAAACGGTGCGGATCATCGACTTTCAGCAACACGCGGCCGACCGGCGTTTGTCGGCCCAGCGGCCCGTGCAGGATGACCGGCTGGTGCAGCTTGATTTCCAACTGCGGCTCCTCCATCAGCAGCACGGCGTAGAACGCGTGTTTGTCGCGTTTTTCCTCGTAGCTGACCCCAAGGCGCTGCACGCCCGCGATGTTTGCTTTATCGATCAGCACATGGCTGGCAAAGCCGATGCGCACATAGACCTGATCGCGGCTGACCAGAATCGGGCTGTGTTTGACCGAGTTGTAGTAAGCGATGAGGATCAAGATCGTGTACAGGCTCGACGCGGTGGCGATCCAGGCGACGATGTCGCTCCAGACGGCGATCAGCATGTGCGTCAGCGTGCTTTCCAAGAGCAGGAGCAGCGAAAATACGATCACCAGCGCTTTCAGGCTGGAATCTTGATGATAGGTAAAAGCCGGGAACCGCTGCGGCTTCGGCTTGCTGAAGTTAAGCGCGTAGCTGAGCATGCCGACGTCCATCGCCAGCAGGTCGACGAGGCGCGATTCGCCAATGGAAGAAGCGAGCGCGCTGCGAAACGCGTCGATCCAGTGGAACGCCGTCGCGCGCAATGCACGGTACTGCTTGACCAGCGTGCGGAGTTTGAACAGCACAAACAAGACCAGTCCCGCCTCCAGTACAGGCGCGACATAGATCAGCCTGTCAAACCATTCACTCTGCGAGGCGGGCAGCATGTATTTTCCGGCCAGCGTGCCGAAGAAAAAAACGGGCAAGACGGCCAGCCAAGACTGCTTCGACTTGCGAATCACGAGAAAATAATAGAGCAGCGGAATGGTCAAGATCAGATCGAACGCGACGCCAAGCGCCACCGCTTCTTGCTCACTTGGATAATGGGCAGCCACCTGCAGCGCGGCATAATCGACGCCTGCGACGAGGATGGCGAGCAGGAGGAACCATTGCAGCGGACGTAAACGAGGCAGAGATACTTTCAAGCGACTCCCTCCAATCGGAAATCTTTTCCTGCCCCTAGTATAGCATGACAGTTTTGTCGATACTGTGAAAGAAGGAGTGAAGCACGTTGCAAATGCCAAAAGAATGGACGGAGACGGAGATCCCCGAAGGCGGCACCTTGCTGCGCAAGGAGACATACGAGTACCAGACGGAAAAAGGCGACTTCAACATCGAAGTCTACGAGAACTTGAAAGGCGAATTTTACGCCATCGGCACCCCGAACAGCGGGGACAAGCTGATCGTCTACGGGAGCAACATCACGACGTCCCGCGCCCTCGCCCTCTCCGTCGTCCTCGACAAAATCGAGCGCGAATAGCAAAAACACCTCTCGCCGCGCACGGCAGAGGTGTTTTTTTGTCTCTTTTAAATCGTGTTCCTTCATATAATAGGCACTCTAAATCGGCTCTTACCTAATAGCTATTTTTATTTAGGAAACCTAACGATCTACTTCGGAAGCGTATTCTTTAATTCCGGCACCCATTGTTTCATATGGGCGTTGATCTCTGCGTACAGCTCCTGGCTGCGCGGCAACTGCTCAGAGGTGACATCGGCAAGCGGATAGACTTTGTATTGGCGCCAGTTGCGCTTGTGCGTCCAGACTGGCAGAAAGGCCGGATTTTTCAGAGTGATCGTCTTTGCGTCGCCTTTGGTCACTTTCTCCACGTCCAGCTCCAAGATGCCGCCGATCTCGCGGTAGATCTCGTCTTGCCCGGAGATGAAATTGCCCAGGGAATAGACGACAAACGACTTGCGCCCGTCCCCGTTGTCGATCCACTCGACCGGTTGCAGCACATGTGGATGATGACCGAGCACGATGTCGACGCCTTCCTTGGTCATCTCCCGCACCAGCGCTTTCTGCTCGTCGCTCGGCAGGCGCTGATATTCATTGCCGGTGTGCAGGTTCATGATCACCACATCGGCTTCCGTTTTCGCTTTGCGCACCGCCGCTTTCATTTTCTCCGGGTCGATCAGATTGACCAGATAGTCTTTTCCTTCCGGCAGCGGAATCCCGTTCGTCCCGTAGGTGTAGGACAAGATCGCGAACTTGATCCCGTTCTTCTCGACCACGCGGATGTTCTGCTGGTCCTCGGACGACTTGTAGACCCCGACATAGGGCATCCCCAGCTCGTCCCAATGCTGCAAAGCGCTGCGAATCCCCGCCTCGCCCGCATCGAGCGAGTGGTTGTTGGCGATCGACACCACGTCGATGCCCGCGTCTTTCAGCGCATCGCCGACTTCGTACGGCGAGTTGAACATCGGATAGTCGGACAGCCCGACCTCCACGCCGCCGATCATCGTCTCCTGATTGGCGATCGCCAAATCCGGCTTCAGCAGATACGGCTTGACCAGCTCGAACTGATAGCGAAAATCATAGCCGCCATTTGCCGTCTGCGCATCCTTGTACAACGACGAGTGAATCAAAATGTCCCCGATTGCCGCCACCGTCGCCTGCGTTGTCACCGGCTCCGGCTCCCGTTCCTGCTGCGGCGGGTTGTTCACCGCTTCCGGCGTCTTGATCTGCCCGTTCGGATTCGGCGCGCCGTTCGCGCTGCATCCGACCATGCCGGCCGCCAGTGCGATCGATACTGCTGCCATCAACACTTTTCCCACTGCACCAGACCCCTTTTTCCTTCATACTGTCTTCCAAACATAAGTCGATTATACAAAATAAAACACCTTACCTGTAGAGGCAAGGTGTTTTTGTCCCGCAGATTTAAGCTTCCGATTTGCGAATCACCGGATTGAGCAGCATCATCACGACCAGCAGCAAGCCGAAAGCGCTGCAGTACATGAAGAATTCGCTGATCGACACCACCGCCAGCACCGAACCGGACAGCGACAGGGCGAGGGGCGCCGAGGTCATCGTCAAGATCCCGATCGCGCTCGAAGCGCGTCCGAGCAGTTCGCGCGGCACTTTCAAGGCAAACATCGTCGACAGCGGCACATTGGTCATCGGTGTGCCGAGGCCGAGGACGAACATCATCACGGTCGCAACGTAGAAGTTCTTCACAAACGCCAGCACCATAAACGCTGCCAGAAGCAGGAGGATCCCGGTGATCACCAGCGCGATCTTCGGCCAGCGCGTCAGATAGCCGAGCACGATCGAGCCGAGCAACACCCCGGCAAAGAAGGTGATCTCAAACACCGCCAGGCCCGCCGCGCCCATGTCGGACACCTGAAAGGCGTACATCGGAATCAGCACGCCGCTCGGCGCCAAGAGCAAGTTCAGCAAGACCACATAATAGACGAGCGACTTCAGCGTCTTGTTGCCCATGATCGTGCGATAGCCTTCTTGCAAGCTTTGCTTAAAGACGGAGAAGTTCAGTTTCCCTTCAACCACTTTGGTCAGCTCTTCATTGCGAATCAGCGAGATCAGGAGCAGCGACAGGAAGAACGTCACCGCGTTGACCAGAAACGCCAGCCCCATGTCGATCGAGACGAGCAGACCGCCGAGCGCCGGAGCGACCAGCGAGACGATCGTGTTGGTCGAAGTCGACAACGACTTCGCCTGCATCAGCGCGTGGTCGGGCACCAGGAAGCGCACCGCCACCGAGCGGGCCGGGGTGAAAAACGCCGTAAAGGAAGCGAGAATCACCGAAGCGAGGATCAGCATCCACGGCTGCAGCAGGTCGAGATACCACAGCGCGACGACCGCTGCGACGACCAGAGCCCGGTAAAAGTCCGCGCGCAGCATATATTTGCGCTTGTTCCCCCGGTCGACCATGACCCCGGCGAAGATCCCGAAGACGATCGCCGGCACCATCTGCGCCACCAGCACCGTCGACATCATCAAAGCGGAGCCGGTCATCTCCAGCATCGCCCACGCCAGCGCCAGCCGATAGACTCCTTCGCCCAGATCTGATACAAACTGTGCTCCTAATAGATAAAGATAATTGCGGATCGATAACAACTCTTTGTACCCCAGCGGTTTCGGTTCAGGCTGCGTTGAATTGGTCGTTTGAACATTAGCCATTGTAATTCTCCTCTTTAGAATGATTTTTAGTCAGAATTTTCACTTTAATCCATAGACGTTAAAGTTATTTACCACCTGCTTGGATATGAAGCTATTATATATCAAATAAATTTTTCAGAAAACACTTGCATTTAAACTATTTTCATGCCAGAATGTAGTCAACAGCAAGTTACAACTTACGAGATAACTTAACATGTAAGGGGGTGCCACACCATGGAGCGCAACATCAAAATCACCGTCACCATCGAGTTCTAGGTTTTTTTCGAAACATTCTAAACAGAGAAACGAAATATGGGGCTAAGGGGTGAGTATTCATGGAACGCAACATCAAAATCACCATCACCATCGAATTCTAATCCTTAACTAACGGGGTTTAAATAAAATAACCGACCGGGGGTGACATTCATGGAGCGCAACGTTAAAATCACCATCACCATCGAATTCTAGAACTTATTTAACATCGTGACACACCAATAAACTTATCGGGGGTGACATTCATGGAGCGCAACATCAAAATCACCATCACCATCGAATTCTAGAACTTATTCTCTCCGGTTTAACTAATAAAAAAGTATGGGGGTGACATTCATGGAGCGCAACATCAAAATCACCGTAACTATCGAATTCTAGAACTTA